>NZ_JBEYJU010000001.1:226397-241022 GCF_040703965.1 Streptomyces sp. NPDC006655
TCGTAGTCCGTGCCGGACGGCGGCCCGAAACCCCCGCCGGACAGCGGTTCGTAGTCCGTGCCGGACGGCGGCCCGAAACCCCCGCCGGACAGCGGGCGGTAGCCCTCGTGCGGGGGCAGGTCGTAGGTCCCGTGCGAGGGCGGCCCGTAGCCCTCGTCCGGGGGCGGGTCGTAGGTCCCGTCCGGGGGCGGAGTGTGCTCCGGCGGGTCGGGCGGTCGGGGCGGTACGGGTGGCGTGGCCATACCGCCAAGAGTCACCCGGTACCGGTCATCCCGCGATCCCCGCAAGGCAGTTGACACGGACTCATGCCGTGGACCGCATGATTCCGGAGCATTTCCCACACCAACCGGCCTCGGGGAGGGCGGGGAAGCACAAAGCGAGCCGCGCGCGTGAAGGCGTTCCTCTCGAAATCGCCCGCACGCGCGCGTGCCGGTGTCAGCCGCGGGCGCCCAGCAGGTGGTCCATCGCCAGCTGGTCGAGCTGCTCGAAGGCCATGCCACGAGCGGCGACCGCGTCCGCGTCGAACTCCTCGAAGGCCGCACGGTCGGCGAGGAGGGCCTGCAGGCCGTCCGCGGCGGTCGGCTGGGCCAGCTGGTCCAGCCGGGAGGCGCGCAGGGCCTCCTGGACCTCCGGGTCGGCACGGAAGGCGGCGGCGCGCTCCTTGAGGATCAGGTAGTTGCGCATGCAGCCGGCGGCCGACGCCCACACGCCGTCGAGGTCCTCGGTCCGCGGCGGCTTGAAGTCGAAGTGCCTCGGCCCCTCGTAACCGGCGCTCTCCAGAAGGTCGACCAGCCAGAAGGCGGCGCGCAGGTCACCGGCGCCGAAGCGCAGGTCCTGGTCGTACTTGATGCCGGACTGGCCGTTGAGGTCGATGTGGAAGAGCTTGCCCGCCCACAGCGCCTGCGCGATGCCGTGCGGGAAGTTCAGGCCGGCCATCTGCTCGTGGCCCACCTCGGGGTTGACGCCGTACAGCTCGGGGCGCTCCAGGCGCTCGATGAACGCGAGCGCGTGGCCGACGGTGGGGAGCAGGATGTCGCCGCGCGGCTCGTTCGGCTTGGGCTCGATGGCGAAGCGCAGGTCGTAGCCCTGGGAGGTGACGTACTCGCCGAGGAGGTCGAAGGCCTCCTTCATGCGGTCGAGGGCGTTGCGCACGTCCTTGGCGGCGCCGGACTCGGCGCCCTCACGGCCGCCCCAGGCGACGTAGGTCTTCGCGCCCAGCTCGGCGGCCAGGTCGATGTTGCGGATGGTCTTGCGCAGCGCGTAGCGGCGCACGTCACGGTCGTTCGCGGTGAACGCGCCGTCCTTGAAGACCGGGTGGGTGAAGAGGTTGGTGGTGGCCATCGGGACGGTCATGCCGGTCGCGTCGAGGGCCTGACGGAAGCGCTTGATGTGCGATTCACGCTCGGTGTCGGAGGATCCGAAGGGGATGAGGTCGTCATCGTGGAACGTCACACCGTAGGCGCCCAGCTCGGCCAGGCGCTGGACGGTCTCGACCGGGTCGAGGGCACGGCGGGTGGCGTCGCCGAACGGGTCCCTTCCCTGCCAGCCGACGGTCCACAGGCCGAAGGTGAACCTGTCCTCGGGGGTGGGCTGGAAGCTCATGCCGCGGCTCCTTGCTTGATGCCTGTCGTGATGGGGGTGCGCGACGTCGGTCGGCACGACTGTCGGGCCGACTATTTCGTCATGGCCGTTTACAAATTAGTATGCCGACGCATCCCTGGGAAGGGTCACCCTGTCCCCGAGAGCCGAAAACCGGGTCGCGACACCCCGGTCAACCAGGAAAACCGCAGGTCAGGAAGACCGCGCAACGCGGAAAAAGGGAGAGCCCGATGTCAGCAGCCGAGGGTCCGCTCGTCGTCGGTGTGGACACGTCCACCCAGTCCACCAAGGCGCTGGTGGTCGACGCGTCCACCGGACAGGTCGTGGCGAGCGGCCAGGCACCGCACACCGTGTCCTCCGGCGCGGGCCGGGAGAGCGATCCGCGTCAGTGGTGGGACGCGCTTTGCGAAGCGCTGCGCCAGTGCGGGGAGCCGGCGCGCGAGGCGGCGGCCGTGTCGATCGGCGGGCAGCAGCACGGCCTGGTCACCCTGGACGGGCGCGGCGAACCGGTGCGGCCCGCACTGCTGTGGAACGACGTCCGTTCGGCGCCCCAGGCGCGGCGGCTGATCGAGGAGCTGGGCGGTCCGAAGGCGTGGGCGGAGCGCACCGGCAGCGTGCCGGGCGCGTCGTTCACGGTCACCAAGTGGGCCTGGCTGGCCGAGCACGAGCCGGAGGCGATCCGTGCGACCAGGTCCGTACGGCTCCCCCACGACTACCTCACCGAGCGGCTGACCGGGCAGGGCACGACCGACCGGGGTGACGCCTCCGGCACCGGCTGGTGGGCGTCGGCGACCGAGGCGTACGACGAGGAGACCCTCGCCCACGTCGGTCTGGATCCGGCGTTCCTGCCCCGGGTGGTGCGGCCCGGCGAGGTCGCCGGCACCGTCCGCGACAGCCACGACCTGCCGTTCTCCAAAGGCACCCTGGTCGCTCCCGGCACCGGCGACAACGCGGCGGCGGCGATGGGGCTCGGGCTGCGTCCCGGCACCCCGGTGCTGAGCCTCGGCACCTCCGGCACGGTGTACGCCGTCTCCAAGCACCGCCCCGCCGACCCGACCGGCACGGTGGCGGGCTTCGCCGACGCGCACGGCGACTGGCTGCCGCTCGCCTGCACGCTGAACTGCACCCTCGCGGTCGACCGGGTCGCGGCCCTCCTCGGGCTGGACCGGGAGGCCGTCGAGCCGGGCACCTCGGTCACCCTGCTGCCCTACCTGGACGGCGAGCGCACCCCGAACCTGCCCAACGCCTCCGGACTGCTGCACGGCCTGCGCCACGACACCACCGGCGGTCAGCTCCTCCAGGCCGCCTACGACGGGGCCGTGCACGCCCTGCTGGGCGCCCTGGACCTGGTCCTGGACGCGGACGCGGACCGGACCGCCCCGCTGCTCCTGATCGGCGGGGGCGCCCGCGGCCGCGCCTGGCAGGAGACGGTACGGCGGCTCTCGGGGCGCCCGGTGCGGGTGCCCGAGGCGAAGGAGCTCGTCGCTCTCGGCGCGGCGGCGCAGGCGGCCGGGTTGCTGACCGGGGAGGACCCGGCGGCGGTGGCCCGGCGCTGGGACACGGCCGCGGGCCCGGTGCTGGACGCGGTGGAGCGGGACGACGCGACGCTGGACAGGATCTCCGGGGTACTCTCCGACGCGGCCCCGCTGCTGGAGCGGGCGCCTGAGGACCGCTGACCCGCCCCGCAGCCCAAAGGATTGATGGAGGCATGACCGCACCGCCGCACGAGGCCCGTACCACGGCGACCGGCCGTGCCCTGCCGGACACCCAGCAGGGCATGCGCCGGCGCAACCTCGCGCGCGTGCTGCACGCCGTCAGGGCCGAGGGTTCGCTGTCGCGGGCCGCGGTCGCCTCGCGCATCGGGCTGACCAGGGCGGCGGTGTCGACCCTGGTGGACGAGCTGGTCCGCTGGGGGCTCCTGGAGGAACTCGGCCCCGAGCGGCCCAGTCGGGTGGGCCGTCCCGGCTCGGCGCTCGCGGTGAGCGGGCGCGGGCCGGCCGGGATCGGCGCGGAGGTCGGGGTCGACCATCTCGCCGTATGCGCGGTGGACCTGCGCGGGGAGATACGCGCCCGGGCCGTGCGGCACGGCACGAACCGGGGCCGGGACCCACGACCGGTGGTCGGGGAACTCACCGCGCTGGTCCGGCGGGTCGTGGCGGACGCGGACCAGGAGGGCCTGTGGCCGGCCGGTCTCGCGGTCGCCGTCCCCGGTCTGGTCGCCCGCGACGGCCACACGGTCGTGCACGCCCCGAACCTCGACTGGCACGACATCGATCTCGGCGCGCTGCTGCCCGCGGGCCTGCCGCTGTCGGTGGACAACGAGGCGAACTTCGGCGCGCTGGCCGAGCTGTGGCTCGGCGACGCCACCCCGCGCGACTTCCTGCACGTGTCGGCGGAGATCGGTATCGGTGCCGCCGTCGTCGTCGACGGCCAGCTGCTGCGCGGCAACCGCGGTTTCGCGGGCGAACTCGGCCATGTGCCGGTCCGTCCCGACGGACCGCGCTGTGCCTGCGGCGGACGCGGCTGCCTGGAGCAGTACGCGGGTGAGGAGGCGGTGCTGCGCGCGGCCGGCCTCGAGTCCCGCGACGACGCGGTGGGGCTGCTCGCGCGGGAGGCGGGCGAGGAGCACGAGGGCGTACGGCGCGCCCTGCACGACGCCGGTACGGCTCTCGGTATCGCCCTGACCGGCGCGGTCAACCTTCTCGACCCCGAGGCGGTGGTCCTGGGCGGCGCCCTGGCCGGCCTCGCGCCGTGGCTCCTGCCGTCCCTGGAAGCCGAGCTGTCCGACCGGACGACGGGGCCGGCCTGCCCGGTCTCCGTCTCCCGCCTGGGCCCCGAAGGGCCGCTGCTGGGCGCGGCCCACTCGGTGGTCCGGGCGGTGCTGGACGATCCCGCGACGGTGGCGGAACGGGCCTGAGCCGGCCACGCTCGCGAGGTCCGTGTCCTCCGTGCGGGTGGTTCAGCACCACCGCACCGCGGGGAGTCACCTCTGAGGTTCCGTCGGACTCCGGGGAGGTGCGCGTGGCCGAGTGGGTTCCCCGCGCTGAATGGATCAAGACCCAGCCGCAGGCGCTCATCGCCTCCTGCGTGCTCATGCTGGACGAACGCGATCGCGTCCTGCTGCTGCGCTACGGTCCCGGTCAGCCGTGGTCGGGCAGGTGGTGGCTGCCCGGCGGGATGCTGGAACACGGTGAGGACCCCCGGACGGCGGCCCGGCGGGAGATGCTGGAGGAGACGGGCATCGCCCTCGGCCCGGAGCCCCGGCTGATCGGCGTCGACCATCGCGCGGACGTGCTCGGCACCGGACCGGTTCTGGACTGCTTCTTCCACGGCGGTCTCTTCACCGGCGGGACGGCGGTACGGCTGAGCGACGAACACGACCGGTACGCTCTGGTCCCCGTGGCGGAGTTGGCGGACACGGCGCTCGCGGCGTCCCTGCCGACGCTCCGCGCCCTGCACGCGGCGGCGAAGTCGGGTTCCTTCGCCTACCTCCGCGAGGGCGCGCCCGGCTGACGTGCCTGGGCCGGCCGCCTGCGACTTACGGGTCGGGGGAACTCGACGCCCACCAGTACGCGACTCAACTGGTGGAATCGCCGCCCACCAGTACACGACCCAGCCGGTGGAATCGCCGCCCGCCGACGTGTGCGACACCGACGACACGTGTGTGGCCGGGCTCCACGGGGAGTGGCTGCCAGCGCGCGAGACTTACCGCGGACTGCATGCGCGGCTGCGCGAGACGGCGGCGGCCTGCCCCGGTGACCGCCGCCGCTCGCCCCGTGCTGCGAGCACACGTCTCCGAAAGGAACCCATGGACCGGGCACGACCGCTTCCCAGCAGGCGACGGCTCCTCACCGGCACGGCCCTCGCCGTCGTCCCGTACACGCTGCTTCCCGAGACCCGCGCGGACGCCCGCACCGCGGTCGTCGACTACCCGAGGGCCGAGTGGGCGGCGGCGAGCACCGGGAACCGCACCCTGGCGCAGCGCCCTGACGAGTACCGGATCGACCGTGTGATCATCCACGTCGCGCAGCAGTCCTACGCCGGCACGCTGGCCACCTTCCGGAACCCGAAGCAGCGGGTGTCCGCGCACTATCTGGTGCGCTCGGCGGACGGTCGTGTCGCGCAGTGCGTACGGGAGACCGACATCGCCTGGCACGCGGGGAACTGGGATTACAACACACGGAGCATCGGCATCGAGCACGAGGGCTGGGTGGACAGGCCGGAGTACTTCACCGACCTCCTGTACGCGGAGTCGGCACGGCTGACGGCGTCGATCTGCGAGAGATACGGCATCCCGAAGGACCGGGAACACGTGATCGGCCATGTCGAGGTGCCGGGGACCGATCACACGGATCCGGGCACGCACTGGGACTGGAGCCGCTACATGAAGCTGGTCGGCCTGGCCTCGCTCGATTCCTCCGACTGAGGAACGTCGAAACGGTTGTCGGCGCGAACACCCCGCGTGACGATGTCCCCAGCCGCATCGCCGTCCGAGGAGGACGAGTTGACCGATCCGTGGGTGGCCCTGGAGCCGGGGGCCGACGCTGCCGAGCGCGTCCGGGCGCTGCGCCGGGCACACGAGACGTTCACCACGGTGGGCACCGTGCCGCGCCCGGTGCGGTCCGTGGTGGCCGAGTCGTGGCGTCGTTCGGCGCGGGCCGGGGTGGGCCCGGAAGGATCGGCGCGGGTGGAGCTGATGGACGGTGATCTCGGGGCCTATCGGGCGGAGCACCCGCTGGCCCGGGTGATGCCGCTGTTCCGGGAGCTGATGGGCACGTTCGCGGCGGACGGCGAGCATCTGCTCGCGGTGTGCGACGCGGACGGCAGGCTGCTGTGGGTCGAGGGGCATCCGGCGACCCGGCGGCGGGCTGACCTGATGAACTTCGTACCGGGTGCGCGCTGGTCGGAGGCCGCGGTCGGTACCAACGCGCCGGGCACGGCGGTCGCGGTGGACCGGCCGGTGCAGGTGTTCGCGGCGGAGCACTTCATCCGCCGGGTGCAGCCGTGGACGTGTGCGGCGGCGCCGGTGCACGATCCGCGCACGGGGCGGGTGCTGGGCGCCGTCGACATCACCGGTGGCGACCGGCTGGCGCACCCGCACAGTCTCGGCTTCGTGCAGGCGGTGGCCCGGGCCGCGGAGTCGCAGCTGGCGCTGCTCGATCCGCCGGCCCCGGCCGACGAGGCACCGGCGCTGACGGCACTCGGCCGTGACGAGGCGGAACTCCACCTGGACGGCCACCGTCTGCGGCTCGGCCGGCGCCACAGCGAGCTGCTGGTGCTGCTGTCCGGCCACCCGGAGGGCCTGAGCGGCGACGAACTGCTCTGCGCGCTCTATGAGGACGAGTCGGTGACCCCGGTGACCCCCCGGGCCGAACTGGCCCGGCTACGGCGCCTGCTGGGTCCAGGACTGCTGGCGTCCCGGCCGTACCGGCTGACCGTTCCGGTCGAGTCGGACGCGGCCGTGGTGGAGCGGCGTCTGGAGGCGGGGGCGGTGACGGCGGCCGTAGCGGCGTATCCGGGACCGCTGCTGCCGGGGTCGCAGGCCCCCGCGGTGGTACGGCTGCGGCGACGGCTGGCGGACGGCCTGCGGTCGGCGCTGATCGCGCGCCGCGATCCCGATCTGCTCGCTCGGTGGGCGCACGCGCCGTGGGGCGAGGACGACGTAGAGGTGTGGCGGGCGCTCGCGGCGGTGCGACCGACGGCGCTCGTCCGGTACCGGCTGGCGGCGCTGGAGGCGGAGCTGGCGGCTCCGGCGCACTGACCTGCGGCGCAACGGGGGCGCAACGTCCGTCTCCCTAGCCTGCGCGCGGAGCTGCCCACGACGGGCAGCGCATCTGCAAGGAGGCAGGCCACCATGACCCGTTACGCGGCGCCCGGCACCGAGGGCGCGATCGTCTCCTACCAGGCGCGCTACGACCACTTCATCGGCGGCGCGTACGTGCCGCCGGCCCGCGGGCAGTACTTCGAGAACCCGTCGCCGGTGAACGGGCAGCCGTTCACCGAGATCGCGCGGGGCACCGCGGAGGACGTGGAGCGGGCGCTGGACGCGGCGCACGCGGCGGCACCGGGCTGGGGCCGCACGTCCGTGACGGAGCGCTCCGACATCCTCCTCGAGATCGCCGACCGGATGGAGGCCCACCTCGAACCGCTCGCGGTCGCGGAGAGCTGGGAGAACGGCAAGCCGGTACGGGAGACGCTGGCCGCGGACATTCCCCTCGCCATCGACCACTTCCGCTACTTCGCGGGGGCGATCCGGGCGCAGGAGGGTTCGCTGAGCGAGGTCGACGACGACACCGTGGCGTACCACTTCCACGAGCCGCTCGGGGTCGTCGCGCAGATCATCCCGTGGAACTTCCCGATCCTGATGGCGACCTGGAAGCTGGCGCCCGCCCTCGCCGCCGGCAACGCGGTCGTCATCAAGCCGGCCGAGCAGACCCCGGCATCGATCCACTACTGGATGGGACTGATCGCGGATCTGCTGCCACCCGGCGTGGTGAACATCGTCAACGGCTTCGGCGTCGAGGCCGGCAAGCCGCTGGCGTCCAGTCCGCGGGTGGCGAAGGTGGCCTTCACCGGGGAGACCACCACCGGGCGGCTGATCATGCAGTACGCCTCGGAGAACATCAAACCGGTCACCCTCGAACTGGGCGGCAAGTCCCCGAACATCTTCTTCGACGACGTCTGGGCGCACGACGACGACTTCCGCGACAAGGCCCTCGAAGGGTTCACGATGTTCGCGCTCAACCAGGGCGAGGTGTGCACCTGCCCGTCCCGGGCGCTCGTCCAGCGCGGCCACTACACCGAGTTCATGGAGGCGGCGGTGGCCCGCACCCGCCTCATCAAGCCCGGCCATCCGCTCGACACCGACACGATGATCGGCGCCCAGGCCTCCAACGACCAGCTGGAGAAGATCCTCTCCTACCTCGACGTCGGCCGGCAGGAGGGCGCGAAGGTCCTCACCGGAGGCGAACGCATCGAGTACGACGGCGAGTTGAAGGGCGGTTACTACGTCCAGCCGACCATCTTCGAGGGCGACAACCGGATGCGGATCTTCCAGGAGGAGATCTTCGGCCCGGTCGTCTCGGTGACGTCCTTCGACGACTTCGACGACGCACTGAAGATCGCCAACGACACGCTGTACGGGCTCGGCGCGGGCGTCTGGACCCGGGACATCAACACCGCGTACCGCGCGGGCCGCGCGATCCAGGCGGGCCGGGTCTGGACGAACTGCTACCACGCCTACCCGGCCCACGCGGCGTTCGGCGGCTACAAGCAGTCGGGGATCGGCCGCGAGACACACAAGATGATGCTGGAGCACTACCAGCAGACGAAGAACCTTCTTGTTTCGTACAGCCCCAAGAAACTTGGGTTCTTCTAGGACTCAAATCGGTTGCCTGGAGGCGCCATTGCTCTCCAGGCAACCTGCACGACCGTCGAACGAATCTCCTCCGGACGATGCACGGACCGCCGAGCAGAGATGTGACAGAGTGACACTGAATCCTCCGATCGAGCCGATACTCGCCGAAGCACAAGGCCGGCCCCGGTTCATTACCGCACGCGCCCTGTCTCTACCTGTGCTGTGAGTACTCGTCGGTGGGGCAGCGGGGCCCGAGGCCGCACTCGATACGCAAACCCGTTGGTCCCTGCACCGTACGACGTCTCAAGGACCAAAGGATGAAGGTGCGGTAGCCACCGTCCAGGTGCGGTCTGCGTGACATCAGCGGAGACGGCAGATCAGCTCGGTCGGAGCAAGAAGATCTTCCTCGATGTTCTGGAGCACCTTTGCGATCTTGGTCGATGCGTCGCGGCCCATGGCCACGCTGATCGCGGCCGGAGGGGTGTCCCCGCCGGCAGGGTGGTGCGGCGTGCTGGTCGGGTGGTGCGCGCCACCCGCGTCGCGAAGCGACTGGACGGCTTGCGGGCGGTGATCGCGCTCCGCGACGATGTCGAAGCCGGCCTTGCGCAGCAGCGGCCGATATTCCTGTGGACGGGCCAGGAAGCTGTGTTCGGGCTCCGAGGCCCACGGCAGTGGGTAGCGGACGAGGGCGGGATCGCCGAGGAGCATGACGTCGTAGACGATGAAGAGGCCCCCGTCGGTCAGGACGCGGCTGATCTCGGTGAACAGGCGGCCCTTGTCCTCGATGTTCATGCCCACGTGCAGCATCCAGGCCCGGTCGAAGCTCACCCGGGTGAAGGGCAGTGCGGTCACGTCCCCCTGCTGGAACCGGACCCGGCTCGTGAGGCCCACACGGTCGGTGAGCCAGCGGGCGACATCGACGTACTCCTCGGTGAGGTCGACTCCGGTGAGGTCGACTCCGGTGACGTCGGCGCCCGCGTGCTGGGCCAGGTGGCGGGCCGGGCCGCCCAGGCCGCTTCCGACGTCAAGGACACGCAGGCCCGCCCTCAGGTCCAGGTGTTGAGCCAGCTCTCGCGTGGCCGCATGGCCGCCGGTGTGGAACTTGTCCGGCTCGGCCCTGCGCTTCCTCGCCGCCCGCCTGAAAGAACACCGCCGCGCTCTCGGAACCCGGTGGCGGCGCCTGAACGCAGGCCGACAGGCCCTGCTCACCCCAGTCTTGGCCGGCGCCGTCCACGACGTCCGGGCCGCGCGCGAGCACGGCATCATCGAGGCACTCCCCTAGGGCGACATCACCTGCTGGGCAGACAAGGGCTACCAGGGTGCAGGCGGCACGGTCCGTCTCCCTTACCGCGGCCGATGAAACAGCCCCTCCACCGGCCGGCAGGCCGTCAACCGGTCCCACGCGAAGATCCGTGCATGGGTCGAGCAGGCCATCGCCACCCTCAAGTCCTGGTGCCGTCTCCGCAAACTCCGCTGCTCGACGACCCGGGTCACGAGCCTCCTCCAAGCCGTCCCGGTCCTCCAGCTCACTGCCACGGGCTGAGATCAACCGGCAGAATTCACCAAGTCCGTCAACTCGGCTTCCGTCGTCCCGGCCCGCAGACGAACGTCGAAGGTGTAACCCTCATCGCAGAACACCAGGTCAAGGTCCGTGGGTGCCAGCCTGCGGAAGACGATCGCCAACCAGATCGCTTCTTCCTCCCAGACGTCCATGTACAGGCAGGTACCGTTCTCGTGCAGATAGGCCTCACCTGGGCCGTTCTCGGTCTCGAACTGCCATATGAGGCTGCGCACTTCGCTGCGTTGCCTCGTGTCGATCTCGACCCCGGACCACCGGGCACGGATCGCGTCTGTCAGACCATCCCGATCGATGCGCCATCCGCCCGCATCACCCTCGACCACCGCCAAGAACGTCATAGCCAGGGTCTACCAGACCTCCGTGGCACAGCGTCGACCGGCTGTCGCCTGAAGTTGGAACGGGCTCATTGATGGGGGTGACGCCGGTCTCCTGGCACCACATGGCGCGTTCGAGCGGTGTGCTCGGCGGCCAGTTCGACGATCCGTGGCAGGTCGGCGGGGCATGCGTGCCGTACAGTCGGGGCGCCGGTCACCGGAGGCTGCCGTCAGAGTGTCGTCCTGCCAAGTCGCCAGCCGGTCGGCGATCGGGGTGCTGGCGGGTAAGTGTCCCGACCCGGTGGGGCGATCCGAGTCGGAACTTCAATGTCCAGGGACCACATCGGTCGGTGGGCGGGCCGTCACCGGTACTACGACTGCGTTCAGAAGGGGGATTCGGGCAAGTCGGCCAGGCGCCGTGCCCAGAAGGTGCGTTGGATCCAGCGCGCTTCCTGGGCGTGGACGAGACGGTGGCCCCGCAGATACGCGGTCCGCGCGGCCTCGACCTTGTGCGCGTAGGCGGCGAGGCCGGAGTCCGCGCCGCGATGCACACGACTCAGGTGGGCGTCGACGGCCAGGCCCGCGCTCATCCCGGTGTAGAGGGCGGTGAGGACGCCCTGGGAGGAGAGCGGGTCGAAGGCGATCGCCGCGTCCCCGGCGGCGGTCCAGCTGTCCCCGTACACCCGGTCCAGGTGCGCTGTGTGCGCGGCGGCCCGGCGTGGCGCGACTGGTGGCGCAGGCGGGGGCCCGTGCCTGTGGGTCCACCGGGACACGTGCCTGGTGGCCGACAACCGCCGGTGAAAGTGGCGCGCGGTGTACGGCGCGGCAGACAGGTCGGTGTCGGTGAAGTAGGCGACGAGGCGGCTGCCGGAGGGCTGTGGGGCGGTGTACCACCAGCCGTCCCTGTCTGATTCGACGAGGGAGCGGCGGTCGGTGTCCCGCGGGTCCGTCTCCAGGTGCGTGTAAAGGGCTGCGAGCCGGTCCCTGACCCACCGCCGGGCCCCACACCGGACGGCGATCGCGGCAGCGCGGCCGGTGGCGTCGATCACCCAGCGGCAGCACACCGTGCGCTCCCCACCCGCCCCAGGAGCATCGGCAGGGCCCGTCCCGCCGTGCAGAGCCAGAGTCCAACCGCCGTCCGGCCTCCGGGCCGTGCCGCGCACGGCCGTGCCCTCGGCGACCTCGGCTCCCGCCGCCCGGGAGGCGTCGCGCAGCCGCCGGTCGAAGAGCCGCCGGTCGAGATGCCAGCCGTGGCCATGCGGATCGTTGATGAAGTCCACGGCGTGCAGGTCCGCCGAACCCCACGCCGAAAGACTGCCGTAGCAGGGCAGGTGCCCGGACCCGAGAACACGGTCAGCGACGCCGAGGTCACCGAGCAGGACCCGCCCGGCGGGCACGAGTGTCTCGCCGACCTTCGGCGGCCCGGTGCCGGCGTCCGCCAGCAGAACCGTACGGCCGGCCCCGGCGAGTGCGATCGCGGCGGCGCAGCCGGCCGGGCCGCCGCCCGCCACCACCACGTCGTAGGTTTCCGCGCCCGGAGCCAGTGCGGGGCTCACCGCTCCTCGTGGAAGGGGTCTAGTCTTTCGAGGTATCCGGCGGCGATCTCCTCCTCGAGGTAGCCGGTCGCCTCCGCTGCCGCGCTGACCGCCTGTGCCACATGGCCGGCCTCGACGGTTTCGGGCGCGAGCCTGTCCGCCGGCCGGATTCCGCCTGCGGCGGCCAGCACGGACGGACCTGCCTCGGGCACCTGCAGGTTGACCAGGTTCGCCGTGTCAGGTGCCCGGTCGAGCGGTGCTCCCGGGCGCGACTCCACGTGGATCCGTTCGGGGAACTTGCCGTCGCCCACGGTGTAGTCGCGCACCTCGACGACGCCGAGCTTCGACCAGTCCTTGATCATCTGTGCGCGCTGCTCGTTCATGGTGCCGGTGAGGCCGCGCAGCCAGGTCGCCCGCCGCTCGAACGCCTCCTCGCGGGCGCTGTCGTCGCCGCCGGCCGACGGCGTGTTGACCTTCTCGAAGTCCTCAAGCTTCAGCACATGGTTCGGCACCTGGGCAGGCCAGAAGGTCGGCAGGTACGGGCTGTAGCGGGGCCCGAGATTGGCCAGCACCTCGTAGCCGGAGCGGCAGCTCGCGGTGTCCGCCTGCCATGGGGCGGCCATCCAGCGGGTGAGGTCGCCGGGCCCTTGTGCGAACAGCGGGCCGTTCGCGGCCGTCGCTTCCTGCGGGGTGAGGGTGGGCCCGTAGTCGGGTTCCGCGGTGTTCGGGGCTCGGTGCTTGATGCGGAAGGGCGCGCTGAACATGCTCGGGGTCCTGATGGGCCAGGTGACTTCGTACCCGGGGTGGAATGCGTCGGCCGCGCAGCTCTCCAGGGCGGCCCGGTCCAGCAGTCCCGGCTGCTCGGCGACCGGGGCACTGTCCACGTCCGGTCGGGGCTGCCGCAGCGGTCCGGTCTGGAAGGCGCCGTCGGCCCAACGACTCAGCATCCAGTCCTGGGTCGGGGACAGTTTGCCGTGCTGACGCACGGACTTGGGCTTGCTGGCCATGGCGTCGCCGTAGAGCCACGGCCACGGCACCGGGGACGTTCCGTCGCGGTCGTAGTCGCGCAGGGCCACGTACGTCTGGCGGCGCAGTTCCCGGTTCCGCTGGGAAGGATCGGCCAGCCGCTTCCGCATCGCCGGGGAGAGGAAGAAGTTGGGACCGTTCCAGCCGAACTGCGTGGCGAAACCATGGTTCACCCACTGCAGATCGCACAACCGGTGCAGTATCGGTTCAATATGGTCGGCAAACGAAATCTGCGGCGGGCGGGTCAGCGAACCGGCCGTGACGAAGACATCGAAGAGCAGGTCGTAGAGGGTGCGGACGGATTTCACGCCGGGGGCGTAGTGAGGGGGTCCCACCACGACCCAGGCGGGGGTGGCGGTCAGTTCTGTGCCGTCGATACGGACCTTCGCCGTCACCGGGCCGTCGGACACGTCGTCGTACCAGGTGTCGTTGTTCGCGACTCCGGTAATCGGGCTGTTCTTGTAGGAGGCGGAGTTTCCCCTTCCGCCGAGCACCAGCAGGCGGCCGTCGGATTGGGTGGAAATCTCCCCGAGGTACACCGACTTGTCCATGATCTTGCCGGAATCGAATTTCTGCGTCTCGGTCATCGAGCCGCGAACGGTGCGGCTTCCGGGGTCGATGACCAGCTTCTTCCGGTCGGCGTCCACGACGTCGGCGTTTCGCCGGCCGTACTGCTCCGGCGCGAGTGTCTTGCCCTCGGGGATGTCGAGCGGCACATGGAACTGGTACCAGGCGGCCTTCTTGTTGGCCAGGTGCACCGTCCACTGGATCTCGGAAACACCCGCCTCGCCCGGCTTCAGCTCCCGCACGACCTCCCCTGCGGCGTTGTAGCCGTACACCCGGAAACGTGCGGCCTGCCTCCGGATCGCCCCGGATCCATCCTTGTACGAGCCAAGGTCCGCAGGTTTCTGGTCCGGTGATTCCGGGCCGATGAAGGGTGTTTCATTGCTGTTGCCGACCCGGGCGACACCAATGGCAGGGTGAATTTTCACCTGCACGATTTTAACGTCCATCGAACAGCCTTCCGTTGCGGGACCGCCAGTTCGATCCTAAACGTAAGATCTTGCGATTTCGGCCGAACACCGAGATTACCGAATGGCTGTGCGGATGCATCCTGAGACGCCTAGGGCCCTTCTGATGGATCTCCGTGGGAGAAGGAGCGGCGTTCGGTGCGTGCGATCGGCGTGCGGGGTGGCGGGTCATGTGGCGGAGCCA